>NZ_RCNZ01000059.1:6081-42444 GCF_004307525.1 Pseudomonas sp. Sample_21
CAGCCGCAATGGTGATGGTCGAGCCGTTCGACAGAGTGACGGTCACCGGGGTTTGCGCCGGGTTGGTCAACGTCGCGGTGTAGGTGATCTGACCGCCTTCAACAATATTGTTGGTCGCGGTCAGGGTCAGGCCAGTGTTATCGACCGAGTCGGTGATCGTAGTTACTGCTGGCGTCGGATTCGGCACCAGGTTTTCAAAGTTGCCGCCGGTAGCCCCGGTGATCGTCGTCGTAACAGTGCTGCCGTTGTTGTAAACGTCATTGGTCGGGGTCGGCACGTTAACAGTGCCGGTAGTCTGGCCAGCGCCAATGGTAATGGTCGAGCCATTCGACAGCGTGACGGTGACCGGAGTTTGCGCCGGGTTAGTCAGCGTCGCGGTGTAGGTAATCTGGCCGCCTTCGGTCACGCTCGAACCAGCCGTCAGCGTGACGGTAGTGGTATCGACGGTGTCGGTGACCTGCGTGGTCGCCGGGATAGTCGGCGGGGTCACGGTGATGCCGTTGCCGCCGCTGGTGCCGGTGACGGTCACGTCGATCTGGGTCGGGTCGTTGTAGACCGTGTCGTTCGGTGCCAGCGGCACGTTGACGGTGCCGGTGGTGGCGCCGGCCGGGATGACGATCACTGCGCCATTGGACAGGGTGATGGTCAGGTCGGTCAGCGGCGCCTGGGTCAGGGTCGCGGTGTACACCAGCACGCCGCCGGCTTCGGTGATGGTCGGCGTGGCGCTGAGGCTCAGGGTCGAGTCACGCAGCGCGTTGGTGGTGGTGTCGGTGGTCAGGCCGCCGGTGGTGTCCTGCGCGACTTGGCCGGCAGAATTGATGCCCGCCGTCGGAAAGCCAATGGTCGGATCGACGCGGCCAGCGGTGGCGTCGAGCATGACAAAGCTGTGACCACCACCGGCGGCGCCACCGGCACCTGCGGCGGTCGGGCCGGCCGCGGTGGATTCGAGTGCGGTGGTCGGGTCGACACCAGCGGCGATGGCTTGCTGCAGTTCTTCTACAGAAGGCGCAGCCTGCGCGGTGGCTTCGGCCAGGTCAGTGCTGGAGTCAGGCGAGCTGGCGCTCCACTGGGTGTCACGGCCCAGATCGAGCATGCGGCCATCGGCCAGTTCCAGCGACACCGCGCCGGACAGGCCGGTATCGATCTGGTCGCCGACATACAGGCGATCGCCTTCAACGAGTACGCGACGCACGCCCTCTGGGGACACCACGAAAACCTGACCGACAATGCTTTTGACGACGGCAACAACACTGCTCATTGAAGACTCTCCGGGGTGTCACATTCAGTTGACTTCCATGGACCTGACGGGCGTCGGCGCCACTTCAGTCTGGACGTACTTTCTATAGATGGATAACTTATTGACGCTGTATTTCCGTCAATAATCTGGCTATAAATTATCGCGATTAACTTTATGCCAAACTATTGACCTTCTGGGAGCCATCCTAAACAATCGCCCCACTAATGTCACATTGATATTTCCGCGGCGACCTGTCCTTCAGCCTGTCATCCAGTTCCTGTTTTGAACTTTCCGACATACGGTCTTTCGGGTTGCCATCATCCGACGCAGCACCACGTTCTGCTGTGATTCAAGACAAGAAGTTCCGGGAAAATTCCAACCATGCGTTCGCTTTTGCTCCTTGCCGCTCCCTTCGCTCTCGCCGCCTCATTCGCACAAGCACAATCCTTACCAGAAGCCATGCAACAGGCGCTGGATGTCCATCCGGAGATTCAGGCGGGGGTCAACAGTCGATTGGCGGCGGATTATCAGTTAAAGGCTGCGAAAGGGGGATACCTGCCCAAGGTCGATCTGCTCGGCGGTTATGGCCGTGAAGGCACTGACAGTGTGACCACTCGAGCGAACGGTGGAAGCAATCACTGGGAGACGTTGAACCGCAGCGAGTCAAGTTTACGTCTCTCGCAAATGGTTTTTGACGGTTTCGCGACGTCCAACGAAGTGGCGCGTCAACAAGCCAACGTCAGCTCCCGTGCTTACTCACTGCTGGGCACTTCCGAGCGTACTGCACTGACTGTCGCCCAGGTGTATCTGGACGTGCTGACCCGTCGCGAATTCGTCCGTCTGGCCGAGGAAAACCTCAAGAGCCACCAGCGCATCTACGATCAGATCCAGCTGCGCACCCAGCGCGGCGTCGGCAGCGGTGCCGACCTTGATCAGGCCGAAGCGCGTATGGCCCAGGCCCGCAACAATCTGATCACCGAACAGACCAACCTCGCCGACGCGGAAACCAACTTCCTCAGCGCCGTCGGCCAGATGCCCGACCAGCTCGAGCGCCCGGCGCCGTTCATGGCGATGATGCCGGCCAACCTCAATGAAGCCCGCGCGCAGATGCTGGAAAACAGCCCGATCCTGCGTTCCGCCGAGTCGGATATTGCCGCTGCCGAGAAGCAGTTCGCCACCGCCAAATCGACCTTTTACCCGCGCTTCGACGCCGAACTGGGCCGTACCGCCGATAACGATATCGACGGCCAGAACGGCCACAACAACGAATGGCAGGCCATGCTGCGCATGCGCTTCAACCTGTATTCCGGTGGCAGCAACAAGGCCGATCTGGAATCCAAGTCGTACCTGGCCAACCAGGCGCTGGACATCCGTAACAACGCCCTGCGTCAGTTGAACGAAGAGCTCGGCCTGGCCTGGAACGCCCTGAACAACGCCAACGCTCAGGTGCCGATCGCTCAGCAGTACGTCGATCGCAGCACCTCGGTGCGTACCGCCTACCAGCGTCAATTCAGCCTCGGCGAACGCACCCTGCTGGACTTGCTCGACAGCGAAAACGAATTGTTCACCGCCTCGCGGCGTCTGGCGGAAATCAAGAACATTCAGTTATTTACTCAGTACCGAATCAAGGCGACCATGGGCCAATTGCTCAAAAGCCAGGGAGTGGTCGCGCCGTTGGCATCCGTTGTGCAGAACGACGTGAAGCCCAAGGTCCAGCTGCCTGGGATGAACTGAGTTATCCCTTTCAACTGTTAAAGAGTGTCGAGCGTGGAATCAGAAGTCAGTCGAGTTCAACTCAGCCATGATCCACGCGCGTTGCATGACGATCCGTTGCTGGATGGTCTGCTCGCCCTGTGCATGCTGCACCAGAAGCCTGCCAGCGCGGCGATGCTGACCACCGGCCTGCCGCTGCCCAAACAACGTTTGAGTGTCGAGTTGCTGCCGCGCGCAGCGGCCCGCGCCGGGCTGCAGGGGCGGGTGTTGCAGCGCAAGCTCGAAGAAATTCCGGCGATCGCCATGCCCGCTCTGTTGCTGCTCAAGGATGGCCGCAGTGCCGTCCTGCTCGGCTGGCAGGGCGACAACGAAGCACGCGTGCTGCTGAGCGAAAGCGATGGCGGCGAATCGGTGGTCAGCCGCGAACTGCTGAGCGACGATTACACCGGCAAAGTGTTCTTCGCCCAGCCGCAGCACAAATTCGACGTCAACCACGGCACGCTGATCCCGCGCGCACGCTCGTGGTTCCGTGACACCCTCAAGCGTTCGCGCTGGCTGTACGCCGATGCGATCGCCGCCAGTTTCCTGATCAACATCATCGCCATGGCCGCGCCGCTGTTCGTGATGAACGTCTACGACCGCGTGGTGCCGAACCAGGCCGAAGCAACCCTTTGGGTGCTGGCGCTGGGCATCACCGGCGCTTACATCTTCGACTTGATCCTCAAGAGCCTGCGCAGCCTGTGCCTGGATCTGGCCGGGAAGAAAACCGACCTGATCATCTCCGCCACGCTGTTCGAGCGCATTGTCGGCATGGCGATGAAATACCGCCCGGCGCGGGTCGGCAGCTTTGCGCAGAACATCCACGAGTTTCAGAGCCTGCGCGACTTTCTCGCCTCGCTGACCCTGACCAGTCTGATCGACCTGCCGTTCACCATCCTGATTTTCATCGTCATCGCCATTCTCGGCGGGCATCTGGTGTGGATTCCGGTGCTGGCGTTCCCGATTGCCCTGTTGATCGGCTACGCCTTGCAGAAGCCGCTGATCGCGACCATGGAGCGCACCATGGCGCTGGGCGCCGAGCGCCAGTCGAGCCTGATCGAAACCCTCGCCGGCCTGGATGCGGTCAAGGTCAACAACGCTGAAAGCGAGCGCCAGTATCAGTGGGAGCAGACCATCGGCACCCTCAGTCGCCTCGAGCTGCGAGTGAAAATGCTCTCCGGTCTGGCGATGAACATCACCTTGCTGATCCAGCAACTGGCCGGGGTGATCATGATCGTCTTCGGCGTGTACCAGATCATCGCCGGCAACCTGAGCATGGGCGGGCTGATTGCCTGCTACATGCTCAGTGGCCGCGCGCTGAGCCCGCTGGCGTCGCTGTCCGGCCTGCTCACGCGCTATCAACAGGCGCGGGTGACCATGACCTCGGTCGACCAGATGATGGAGCTGCCGCAGGAGCGCAACTTCGAGGAGCGCCCGCTGAGCCGCAAGGTGCTGCAGGGTGCGATCGAATGCCGTCAGCTCAGCTTCACCTATCCGGACCAGCAGAACCCGGCGCTGAAGAACATCAACCTGGTGATCCGTCCCGGCGAGAAGATCGGCATCATTGGCCGCAGCGGTTCGGGCAAGAGTTCGCTGGCGAAACTGCTGGTGGGCCTGTACCAACCGGACGACGGTGCCTTGCTGGTCGACGGCGTGGACATCCGTCAGATCGACGTCAGCGAACTGCGCTACAACATCGGCTACGTGCCGCAGGACATTCAGCTGCTGTCCGGCACCCTGCGTGACAACCTGGTGTCCGGCGCGCGTTACGTCGAAGACGAGCTGGTGCTGCAAGCCGCCGAACTGGCCGGCGTGCACGAGTTCGCCCGTCTGCACCCGCAAGGCTACGAGTTGCAAGTCGGTGAGCGCGGGCAGAACCTCTCCGGCGGCCAGCGGCAGAACGTCGCCCTGGCCCGGGCCTTGTTGCTCAATCCACCGATTCTGCTGATGGATGAGCCAACCAGTGCGATGGACAACACCGGTGAAGAACGCCTCAAGCAACGCCTCGCAGCAGTGATTGAAAACAAGACCGTGGTGCTGGTCACGCACCGGGCATCGCTGTTGTCGCTGGTCGATCGCCTGCTGGTGATCGATCGCGGGCAGATTCTCGCCGACGGCCCGAAAGCCGCCGTGATGGAAGCGTTGAAGAAGGGGCAGATCAGTGTTGCTTAAGTCCGGTGTCAAGGAGTCGATCCGTCGCTACTTCAAGGGCTCTGCCTCGCTGCAGGGTCAGCCGCTGCCGGAGGTCAACAAGGCGCTGATCGAAGACGCCCCGCGCGTCGTGCGCCTGACCATCTGGGCGATCATCGGCTTCTTCGTGTTCCTCATGCTCTGGGCCAACTTCGCCGTAATCGACGAAGTGACCAAGGGCGACGGCAAGGCGATTCCGTCTTCCAAGATCCAGAAAATCCAGAACCTGGAGGGCGGTATCGTCTCCGAGCTGTTCGTCAAGGAAGGCCAGATCGTCGAGGCCGGCGCGCCGCTGATTCGTCTCGATGACACGCGTTTTGCCTCCAACGTCGGCGAAACCGAGGCTGATCGCCTGTCGATGCTGCTGCGGGTCGAGCGCCTGAGCGCGGAAGTCGATGATCGTCCGCTGAACTTCCCCGAGGACGTACTCAAAGCCGTGCCGGGCCAGGCAAAAAGCGAAGAGTCGCTGTACATCAGCCGCCGTCAGCAGTTGCACGATGAAATCGGCGGCTTGCAGGAGCAGTTGATCCAGCGTCAGCAAGAGCTGCGTGAGTTCAGCTCCAAGCAGGCCCAGTACCGTCAGCAACTCGGCTTGCAGCGTCAGGAAATCAACATGTCCGAGCCGCTGGTGGCGCAGGGCGCGGTCTCGCCGGTGGAAGTGTTGCGTCTCAAGCGTGCCGAAGTGGAAACCCGTGGCCAGCTCGATGCGACCACGCTGGCCATTCCGCGCGCGGAATCGGCGATCAAGGAAGTGCAGCGCAAGATCGACGAAACCCGCGGCAAATTCCGCAGCGAAGCGCTGACCCAGCTCAACGAAGCGCGCACCGATCTGAACAAGGCCCAGGCCACCGGCAAGGCGCTGGAAGACCGCGTCAGCCGTACGCTGGTTACCTCACCTGTGCGGGGTATCGTCAACAAGTTGCTGGTCAACACCATCGGCGGCGTGATCCAGCCGGGCAGCGACATGGTCGAAATCGTGCCGCTGGATGACACCCTGCTGGTCGAAGCCAAGATCCGCCCGCAGGACATCGCGTTCCTGCATCCGGGTCAGGAAGCAATCGTCAAATTCACCGCCTATGACTACACCATTTACGGCGGGCTCAAGGCGCAGCTAGAGCAGATCGGTGCGGATACCATCACCGACGAAGACAAGAAAACCACTTACTACGTGATCAAAGTGCGCACCGAGCGCAGCCACTTGGGCACGGATGAAAAGCCACTGCTGATCATCCCGGGAATGGTTGCGTCTGTGGATATCATCACGGGCAAGAAGTCGGTGCTGAGCTATTTGCTGAAGCCGATTATCCGGGCGCGGGCTGAGGCGTTGCACGAGCGCTAGGTCTTCAGCGCTGCTGACGGCCCATTAGCGAGCAGGCTCGCTCCCACAGGAGATTGCATTCCAGCTGTGGGAGCGAGCCTGCTCGCGAAGGCGTCCTCCGAAGCGCTACATATCCGCCGGTAAGTGACACAAATGGTCACCCACGCCCTCACCATTCGCCATATCGTTATTCATTAACGGTATTTAATTTCCGATTCTTATAGCTATAAAGTCACCCACCTGCGTACCTGCCGACCAATCGGCGCGCCGCACGACCTGAACCGACACGCAATCCAGCGTGAGTGTCTGATCGACGAGCGCGTCCGTGAGCGCGCCGTGCGTGGGAGATGATTGATGTCCGCCGCTACTGCCACCGAAAGCGCCGCAACTGCCGCGCCACAAGTTTTCGAAATTCGCCCCTTCAGCGGTGCCGTCGGCGCCGAGATCGTTGGCCTCGACCTGCGCCGGCCGGTCAATGATCAGGACTTCGCGCGCATTCATCGCGCGCACCTGGATCACCACGTCGTGGTCTTCCGCGATCAGCAGATCACCCCGCAACAGCAAATCGATTTCAGCCGCCGTTTCGGCGTGTTGCAGATCCACGTGCTCAAGCAATTCCTCTTGGCCAATCACCCGGAAATCCTCATCGTTTCCAACATCATCGAGAACGGCCAGAACATCGGTCTCGGTGACGCCGGCAAATTCTGGCATTCCGATCTCTCCTATAAAGAGCTGCCGAGTCTCGGCTCGATGCTGCACGCCCAAGAGCTGCCCGCCGAGGGTGGCGACACACTGTTCGCCGACATGCACAAAGCCTGGGACGACTTGCCCGCTGCGTTGCGCACTGCGGTCGAAGGACGTTCCGCTGCGCATTCCTATACCGCGCGCTACAGCGAAACCAAGTTCGAGGGTAACTGGCGCCCGACCCTGACCCCGGAACAACTGGCTCAGGTCGCCGAAGTGGTGCACCCGGTGGTGCGCACTCATCCGGAAAACGGCCGCAAGGCCTTGTTCGTCAGCGAAGGCTTCACCACGCGCATCGTCGGTCTGCCGAAAGACGAAAGTCGTCAGTTGCTCGGCGAACTCTTCGCCCACAGCGTGCTGCCGCAAAACATCTACCGCCATCAGTGGGAACCGCATGACCTGGTGTTCTGGGACAACCGCTCGCTGATCCACCTCGCCGCCGGCTGCCCCGCGCATCTGCGCCGCAAGCTGTATCGCACGACTATCCAGGGCGACGCGCCTTTCTGATTTGCCGGAGATCGATCATGAACGCCCCTTTGCCAGGCCACGCGGCCAGCAGCCCGATCGCCCGCAGCGAAGCGTTGCTGGCCGTCGATCACGTCAGCCTTGAATACCGCACGCCGCAGCGGGTGGTGCGCGCTACCCATCAAGTCAGTTTCGCCGTCGACCCGGCTGACCGGTTCGTCCTGCTTGGCCCGTCCGGTTGCGGGAAATCGACCTTGCTCAAGGCTGTCGCCGGATTCATCCAGCCTTGCGAAGGCGAGATCCGCCTGCAAGGCCAGCGCGTCGATGCGCCGGGGCCGGACCGCATTGTGGTGTTTCAGGAATTCGACCAGTTGCCGCCGTGGAAAACCGTCAAGCAGAACGTGATGTTCCCGCTGCTCGCCTCGCGCACCTTGAACAAGAAAGAAGCCGAAGAGCGTGCGTTGCACTATCTGGAAAAGGTCGGCCTCGCAGCGTTCGCCGACGCCTATCCACACACCTTGTCCGGCGGCATGAAAGCACGGGTGGCGATCGCCCGGGCCTTGGCCATGCAGCCGAAAATTCTTTTGATGGACGAACCCTTCGCTGCACTCGATGCGTTGACCCGCCGCAAGATGCAGGAGGAGTTGCTGCTGCTCTGGGAAGAGGTTCGTTTCACCCTGCTGTTCGTCACTCATTCGATCGAAGAAGCCTTGGTGATCGGCAATCGCATCCTCTTGCTGTCGCCGCATCCGGGGCGGGTGCGCGCCGAAGTGCACAGCCATCAATACGATCTGCACAGCCTCGGCGGCGTGGCGTTTCAGGAATCGGCGCGGCGCATTCATCGTCTGCTGTTCGATGAGGGCCAGGCGCCGGAGACCGAACGTGATCACCACTTCAACGACATTCGCATCGCCTATTGAACGGCCAGGAGGTCTACCCGATGAGCCATTCATCATCCGTGCGTGAAGAATTCGAAACCGTGCTCGAGCCGCTGACCGCAGTGCCGGTCGAGCGCGAATTGCCGCTTGCGACGCGCCTTTGGCAACAGGGCTGGCTGCGCAAAAGCCTGATCCTGATCGTGCTGGCGATCATCTGGGAAGTGGTCGCGCGGATTCAGAACAACGACCTGATGCTGCCGAGTTTTTTGCAAACCGCGCAGGCCCTGTTCGACGGTCTGCTCAGTGGCGAGTTGCTGGCCAAGGTGTGGATATCCCTGGTGGTGCTGATCAAGGGTTACCTGATCGGCATTGTCCTCGCGTTCGCTCTGACGACATTGGCGGTTTCGACCCAGTTGGGACGTGATCTGCTCAGTACGATGACTTCGATGTTCAACCCGTTGCCGGCGATCGCCCTGTTGCCGCTGGCGCTGCTCTGGTTCGGATTGGGGCAGAACAGTCTGATTTTCGTGCTGGTGCATTCGGTGCTGTGGGCGCTGGCGCTGAACACCTATGCCGGATTTCTCGGCGTCTCCGAAACGCTGCGTATGGCCGGGCGCAATTATGGTCTCAAGGGGTTGCGCCTTGTGTTGTTCATACTGATCCCGGCGGCACTGCCGTCGATTCTCGCCGGTTTGAAGATTGGCTGGGCGTTTGCCTGGCGCACCTTGATCGCAGCCGAATTGGTGTTTGGCGCAACCAGTGGCAAGGGCGGGCTGGGCTGGTACATCTTCCAGAATCGCAATGAGCTGTACACCGACAAGGTGTTTGCCGGGTTGGCGGTGGTGATCCTGATTGGTCTGCTGGTGGAGAATCTGGTGTTTGCCACCCTTGAGCGGGTGACGGTGAAGCGCTGGGGTATGCAGCGCTGACCTGAAAAGATCGCAGCCTTCGGCAGCTCCTACATGGGAAAACCATCCTCTGTAGGAGCTGCCGCAGGCTGCGATCTTTTGATCTGCTAGCATTGCGCCCGGATCAATCCAGATCAGCCAAGAGTGCTCAGCATGCAACTCCCGGACATGAACCTTCTGGTCGCCCTCGATGCCTTGCTCGACGAGGGCAGTGTGGTCGGCGCGGCGCGGCGGATGAACCTCAGCCCGGCGGCCATGAGCCGCACGCTGACGCGGATTCGCGAAGCCATCGGCGATCCGATCCTGGTGCGCGCCGGGCGTGGTCTGGTGCCGACCCCCAAAGCCCTCGAACTGCGCGAACAGGTGCGCGACGTGGTCGAGCAGGCGGCGCTGCTGTTTCGCTCCGCCGATAGCGTCGAACTGGGCACCTTGCGTCGACGTTTCAGCATCCGCGCCAATGATTTCTTTGTCGGCGTTTACGGCGGCAAGCTGTTCGATACCCTCGACCAACTCGCCCCGCATTGCGAATTACGCTTCGTCCCGGAAGGCGATGGCGACGATGAGGCGCTGCGCGAAGGACGCATCGATCTGAGCGTCAGCAACACCCGTCCGCTTACGCCGGAGGTTAAGGTACAGAACCTGTTCTCCACGCATTTCGTCGGCCTGGTGCGCGAGAACCATCCGCTGCTCGACGGCGAAATCACCGCTGAGCGCTACGCCGGTTTTTCCCACATCAGCATGTCGCGGCGTGGCATCGCTCGCGGCCCGATCGACACGGCGTTGAATGCTTTGGGGCTGGAGCGCCGGGTGGCGGTGATCGCGCCGAGCTTCCACGCGGCGATGTTTGCCTTGCCCGACTCCGACCTGATCCTGCCGGTGCCCAAAGAAGCACTGCTCAGCGTACGGCGGTTGGGCCTGAAACTGCGTTCATTCGATCTGCCGATTCCGCTGCCTATGCTGATGCTGACCCAGGCCTGGCACCCGCGCTTCGACAAGGACCCGGCCCACCGCTGGCTGCGTGAAACCCTCAAGACCTGCTGCGATGAAACGTGGCTGGCGGCACAGCCGTAAATCATCAGGCACCATCGAATCCCTGTGGGAGCGAGCCTGCTCGCGAAAGCGGTGGATCAGTCACCTCAATGGCGACTGGTCCACCGCTTTCGCGAGCAAGCTCGCTCCCACATAGGCATTCACCGTTGTGTCTGATGCACTTATAACCTGCCAATAAGTCAATTTTCGTCAGCAGTAAGCCCCACTAAAATGCTCCGGTATTTTCACCCCCGGAGCTTTTCATTCATGACATCCCTGACGGTCTCGGCGCCTCTCGCCGCGACCAGCCCGGCGACGGCGGCTGCGCCTGCGGTGTTCGGGGCGCGGATCATCATTGGTCTGGTCGGCGTGCTGTTGGCCGTGCTGGTTTCTGGCCTCAACGAGATGGTCACCAAAGTTGCACTCGCCGATATTCGCGGCGCGCTGCACATCGGCTACGACGAAGGCACCTGGCTGGTCGCCAGCTACACGGCCACGTCGGTCGCGGCCATGGCCTTCGCGCCGTGGTGCTCGGTGACCTTCTCGCTGCGCCGCTTCACGCTGTGCGCCATCGGTCTGTTTACCCTGCTCGGGGTGCTGTGCCCGTTCGCCCCGAACTACGAAAGTCTGCTGCTGATTCGCATCCTCCAAGGCCTCGCCGGCGGTGCATTGCCGCCGATGCTGATGACCGTCGCACTGCGCTTTCTCCCAGCGAACATCAAACTGTACGGACTGGCCGGCTACGCACTGACCGCGACTTTCGGCCCGGGACTCGGCACGCCGCTGGCCGGTCTGTGGACCGAATACGTCGGCTGGCAGTGGACCTTCTGGCAGATCATCGTGCCGTGCCTGATCGCCATGGCCGCAGTGGCTTACGGATTGCCCCAGGATCCGCTGCGACTGGAACGTCTCAAGACGTTCAACTGGAAAGGCCTGCTGCTGGGCTTTCCGGCGATCTGCATGCTGGTGATCGGTTTGTTGCAGGGCAATCGACTGGACTGGTTCGAGTCGAATCTGATCTGTGGATTACTCGGTGCCGGTTCGCTGCTGCTAGTGGCTTTTATGATCAATGAATGGTCGCAGCCGATTCCGTTTTTCAAATTGCAGATGCTCGGCATCCGCAACCTGCTGTTTGCGTTGATCACCCTCGCCGGGGTGCTGATCGTGCTGCTGGCGGTGGTGCTGATTCCGTCGAGTTATCTGGCCCAGGTGCAGGGTTATCGTCCGGCGCAAACCGCGCCGATCATGCTCATTGCCGCGCTGCCGCAGTTGATCGCGCTGCCATTGGTGGCGGCGCTATGCAACTTGCGCTGGGTCGATTGCCGCTGGGTGCTCGGCATTGGTCTGAGCATGCTCGCGCTGTCCTGCCTCGGCGGTTCGCACCTGACTTCGGTATGGATTCGCGATGATTTCTACGTCCTGCAATGGCTGCAGATTTTCGGCCAGCCGATGGCGGTGTTGCCGCTGCTGATGTTGTCGACCGGCAGCATCACGCCGATAGAAGGGCCGTTCGCGTCGGCGTGGTTCAACACAGTCAAAGGCCTTGCCGCCGTGGTCGCCACCGGCATCATCGAAGCGCTGACCACCGCACGCCTGCATTTTCATTCGACCATGTTGGTCGACAGCCTCGGCAATTCGCCGCTGGCCGATCACGGCGATCCGGGCCTCGCTCACCGCGTGCACGAGCAGGCGGTGGTGCTGACTTCGTCCGATTTGTACCTGTGCATGGCCGGCGTCGCTGTGGCGTTGATCCTGCTGATTTTCTGGCTGCCGACGCGGATTTATCCGCCGCGCGCGCCGACCTGATCGCTGTACTGAAACTGAAGGTTTTTTATGACTCAATCCAAGCAAAAACTCGCGGTGGCCGTGGCTACCGCGCTGGCGGTGGGCGTGCTGGTATATCTGGCAATGCCCGGGCTGTTCGGCCAACGCACCGAGCAAACCACCAACGACGCCTTCGTCTCCGCCGACTACACGCTGGTGGTGCCGCGCGTGGCCGGGTTCATCAAGCAGGTGCTGGTCGAAGACAACCAGCAGGTCAAGGCCGGGCAGTTGCTGGCGCTGATCGATGACCGTGATCTGCGCGCAGCGGCGGAAGCGGCGGATGCGCAAACCCTGGTCGCGCGGGCGCAGTTGCAGAACGCCAACGCGACCCTGGAGCGGCAGGCGTCGCTGATTGCTCAGGCGCAGGCCACCGTGGTCTCGGCCAAAGCGGAAATGGCCTTCGCACAACAGGAACTGAACCGCTACAACCACCTCGCCGGTGTCGGTGCCGGTACCGTGCAGAACGCGCAGCAGGCGCGCACGCGCATCGATCAGGCCTCGGCTCGCCTCGACACCGCGACCGCGAAGCTGGCGGCCGAACGCAAGCAGGTCGAGATTCTCACCGCCCAGCGCAACGCCGCCGAAGGCAATCTGAAACACGCGCAGGCGGCGCTGGAGATTGCCAGTTTCAACCTCTCTTACACGCGTATTACTGCGCCGCAGGACGGCATGATCGGCGAGCGCGCGGTGCGTGTCGGCGCCTACGTCACCCCGGGCAGCAAGCTGTTGGCGGTGGTGCCGTTGCAGCAGGCCTATGTGGTGGCCAATTTTCAGGAAACCCAGTTGACCGAGGTGCAGCCGGGGCAGGATGTGCAAGTGCGGGTCGACAGCTTGGGCGGTGAAGCCCTGACCGGCCGCGTCGAGAGTATTGCGCCGGCAACTGGCGTGACCTTTGCGGCGGTGAAACCGGATAACGCCACCGGTAATTTCACCAAGGTTGTGCAGCGGATTCCGGTGAAGATCGTGCTGGAACCGGGCCAGCCACTGGCTGAGCGGTTGCGGGTGGGGATGTCGGTCGAGGCGAGCATTGATACCGCCAGCTCAAAGGCGTCCGGGCGCGAGGTGACGCAGCGATGATCGGTGTTGAATCGGCTGCCGCCTTCGCGAGCAGGCTCGCTCCCACATTTTTTAATGCGTTCCCCCTGTGGGAGCGAGCCTGCTCGCGAAAAAGCCAGTGGCAGCAGCTAACCTTCAGTGCCTTGCTCACAATTAGTCTCACCGCCTGCACCGTCGGCCCCGACTTCCAGAAACCCGGAGCCACCCAACCTTCCGATTGGGCCAAACCCGCCAGGTCCGCCCCAAGCCAGGCCGTCAGCGAACCCCTGAACGAACGCTGCTGGGAAACCTTCCACGACCCGCAACTTTCCGCGCTCACCCAGCGCGCGCTGAACAGCAACCTCGACCTGCAACTGGCCAGCAGCCGCCTGCAACAAAGCCGCGCCGCGCGTCAGGTGATCACCGCCGAGCGCTATCCGCACAGCTCTGCCACCGGCAGCTACGGGCGCAAACGCAACAGTGGCGAAGGCTTGAACGATCCATCGGGAAATAACGGCGACGAGGCGTTCAACCTCTGGGATGCCGGTTTCTCCGCCTCATGGGAACTGGACTTCTGGGGCCGCGTGCGTCGTGAAACCGAAGCCGCTGATGCCAATCTCGAAGTGGCAGAAAATGATCGTCGCGGCGTGCTGCTGACCGTGCTTGCCGACACCGCGCAAAACTACATTCAGCTGCGCGGGGTGCAGAACACCCGCGCCGTCACCGAGCAGAACCTCGACGTCGCTCGCCACAGCCTGAAACTCTCGCAGTTGCGGCTGGCCGATGGCGTGGCCACCGACCTGGACGTCGCCGAAGCCGCCGCGCAAGTCGCCGCCATCGAGGCACGGCTGCCGGCGCTCGAGCAGCGTCAGGCGCAACTGATCAACGCGATCAGTCTGCTGATGGGCGAACCGCCGCAGGCCCTCGCTCAAGCGTTATCCACAGACGCGGCAGTGCCGCAGTCGCCACTGCAAGTCGCCATCGGCCTGCCGTCGCAATTGGCCGAACGCCGTCCGGATATCCGCCAGGCCGAAGCGCGTCTGCACGCCGCCACCGCCAACATCGGTGTGGCCAAGGGTGATTTCTATCCGCGCATCACCCTGTCCGGCAACTTCGGTTCCCAGGCCATGCAACTGAGCGATTTCGGTTCTTGGGGCTCGCGCGCCTTTGCCATCGGCCCGCAATTCAGCCTGCCGTTGTTCGACGGCGGTCGCTTGCGCGGCATGCTGCAACTGCGTGAAGCCCAACAGCAGGAAGCGGCGATCGCCTACCAGCAAACCGTGCTGCGTGCCTGGCATGAAATCGATGATCAACTGACCGCCTACAACGCCAGCCAGCGCCGTCGCGACAGCCTCGCCGAAGCCGTGCGTCAGAACCGGATCGCCCTGCGTACTGCGCAACAGCAATACGTCGAAGGCGTGGTCGATTTCGTCAACGTCCTAACCGTGCAGAGCGCCTTGCTCGCCACGCAGGAACAATGGGTAGAAAGCTCGACCGGCGTGTCACTGGCGATGGTCGGGTTGTACAAGGCGCTCGGTGGCGGATGGCAGTCGGTCTATCCGGCAGCGCAACTGGCCGCAGGCTCACTTGACGTCGCCAGACCCTGAACCCGCAGCGCCAGCTATGATCAACTCCATTGCAGCAAACGGCGCAACGCCGGACCTGAATTGCAGAGGAGTTGCATCATGGAAAATCCGCAGCACAGTCTACCGGCCCTGTTCAAACAACTCGGCCTCGATGACGATCCGACCGGCATCGACAAATTCATCGCCAGCCATTCGCCGCTCAAGCCGGAATTGCATCTGGCTGACGCGTTTTTCTGGACGGAAAGTCAGGCGCAGTTTCTGCGCGAGGAGATTCTGGATGATGCGGATTGGGCGGAGGTGGTGGATCAGTTGAATGTGATGTTGCGCAAGGGGCGGGCTGATTACTTCGGCTGAGGCCAAGTCCGTGCCGTATGCACCAGCGCCATGATCCAGACGGCATCTCTCTCCGTTTGATAGACAAGACGGTAACTGGGATGCGGAATCAGCTCACGCGTACCGGCAATGATGCCGGCACGGCCAATCAACGGATTGTCGGAAAGGCGATGAACCGCTTCGCTGAAGCGCAGATCCATTTCGATGGCCGCTCTTGGGTTGGCGGCCTGCAAGTAGTCCCAAATGTCTGCACGATCCTGTGCGGCGGCTGGCGTCCATATGATTTTCATAGGTGATCTTCTGCCTGCCTGCGCTTTGCCGCGAACGCTGCTTCTACGTCTTCGTTGTTCAATCCGTCTCCGGCACGTACGGATTCCCGAGCGATTTCAACCTTGCGTTGCAGGAACGCTTCATATTCGCGGGCCTCTCGCTGGGTTTGAACATACTGACGCATCATGTCTCGCATGATTTGCGACGCCGGCCGGTGTGCCGCTTCGGCTTCCGCCATGAACTCCTCCCGCAGTTCCGGCTCCAGTTTCATGGTGAAAACGGCTTGTTTTGACATATCAGGCTCCTGAATTTGGTGATGACAACGTATATACCTTGTCAGTATCGATGGAGAAAGCTTTGAGTCAGATAGGGCGACTAACGGAGAGATTTGTTTCAAAACTTGACTGAAATTCCCCTCCAATGCGATATTGATAGTTAGCAAACTAACAGTGTCCGTTATCCCGTGTCCGATTCCCTCGACAGTCTCCAGATGAACATCAGCAGCGCCATGGTGGTGGCCGCCCGGCATTGGCGGAAGATCTGCCAGACCACGCTGGTCAACTATGGAATTTCCGAAGCCTGCGCCGTGCCCTTGTTGATGATCGGGCGTTTGGGCGAGGGCGTGCGTCAGGTGCAAGTCGCCCAGGCTGCGGGGATGGAGAGTCCTTCGCTGGTGCGCTTGCTCGATCAGCTGTGCCACGCCGGTTACGTCTGTCGCACCGAAGATGCTCAGGATCGCCGCGCCAAGTGCCTGAGCCTTACCGATACCGGCCGCGAGCTGGTGCAGGCGGTGGAGGCCGAGCTGGTGCGCTTGCGTCATGAGGTGCTGGAAGGCATCGAGCGCAGCGATCTGGAAGCTACGCTTCGGGTACTGAGGGCTTTTGAGGCGGCGAGTTCGCCTGTGGTGGTCAATTCTTGAACGGTTTTTTCACTGGCATGCCGCCGGCCCGTGACTGGTTTTACGGGGTCCGTACTTTTGCAGCGTCGATGATTGCGCTGTACATCGCCTTGCTCATGCAAATGCCGCGTCCGTATTGGGCGATGGCCACGGTGTACATTGTCTCCAGCCCGTTTCTCGGCCCGACCAGTTCAAAAGCGCTGTACCGCGCGGCGGGCACTTTCCTGGGCGCGGCGGCGGCGGTGCTCTTCGTGCCGATGTTCGTACAGAGCCCCTATGTGCTGGTGGTGGTGATCGCGTTGTGGACCGGCATTCTGCTGTTCATGTCCCTGCATCTGCGCACCGCCAACAGCTATGCGTTGATGCTGGCCGGCTACACCTTGCCGCTGATTGCCCTGCCCGTGGTCGATAATCCGCTGGCGGTGTGGGACGTGGCCGAGGCACGTACCGAAGAGATTTTCCTTGGCATCGCCGTCGCTGCGGTGGTCGGTGCGATGTTCTGGCCGCGACGGCTGGCGCCGGTGTTCAACGATGCCGTGAGCAAGTGGTTCGCCGATGCGACGAGCTACAGCCTGAAGTTTCTCAGCCGCGATGTGCAGCCGGAAGAAGTCACCGCGCTGCGCATGGCCATGGTCGCCAACTTCAACAGCCTCGAGTTGATGATCGGCCAGTTGCCCCACGAAGGCGCGCGGCCACAAACCGTGCGCAACACCAAGGAACTGCGCGGGCGGATGATTCACCTGTTGCCGGTGATCGATGCCCTTGAGGATTCGCTGTACGCCCTCGAACGCCGCACCCCGGAACTGGTGGAAAAATTCCAGCCGTTGCTGACCGCGACCCGGGAATGGCTGGCCTACGCGGACGCCAACCTTGAGCGCTGGCAAGCACTCAGAGATCAACTCGACGCGTTGCAACCGAGCGCCGAAGCGCTGGAGGAGCGCAAACAGTTGCTGTTCTCCAACGCGATCTACCGCCTCGGTGAATTCATCGATCTGTGGCAGGACTGTCGCAGCCTGCAGGATGCGATTCTGTGCGAGCGCCAGGACAGCTGGCGCGCGGTCTACCGGCATTGGCGCCTGGGCCGGTTGACGCCGTTCATCGATCGCGGACTGATGCTCTACTCGGTGACCTCGACCATTCTGGCGATCATCGTTGCTTCGGTGCTGTGGATCCTGCTCGGCTGGCCGGACGGCGGCAGCGCGGTGATCCTGGCAGCGGTGGCGTGCAGCTTCTTTGCCTCGATGGACGACCCGGCGCCGCAGATTTACCGGTTCTTTTTCTGGACCGGGATGTCGGTGCTGTTCGCCAGTCTTTATCTGTTTCTGATTCTGCCCAACCTGCACGACTTCCCGATGCTGGTGCTGGCGTTTGCCGTGCCGTTCATTTGCGTCGGCACGCTGACCGTGCAGCCGCGATTTTACCTCGGCATGCTGCTGACGCTGGTCAATACCTCGTCGTTCATCAGTATTCAGGGCGCCTACGACGCTGACTTTTTTGCCTTTGCCAACTCCAACCTCGCCGGGCCGCTGGGGCTGTTGTTCGCTTTCATCTGGACGCTGGTGGCGCGACCGTTCGGTGCCGAACTGGCGGCCAAGCGTCTGACCCGATTCAGTTGGAAAGACATTGTCAGCATGACCGAGCCAGCCAGCCTCGCCGAGCATCGGCATTTGGGCGTGCAGCTGCTCGACCGGCTGATGCAGCACCTGCCGCGTCTGGCCCTGACCGGTCAGGACACCGGCATCGCCATGCGCGAAGTGCGTGTCGGTCTGAATATGCTCGATCTGCTTGCCTACACCCCGCGCGTCACCGGCGTGCCAAACGCCCTGCTGCGACAAGTGGTGGGCGAGGTCGGCGAGTATTTCCGCGCGTGCCTCAAAGCCGACGAACGCCTGCCGGCACCGAGCGGTCTGCTGATGACACTTGATCGTACCCGCCGTGCGCTGAACGGCCAGGGCGACGATGAAACCCGTCGACACCTGCTGCACGCCTTGAGCGGTCTGCGTCTGGCCTTGCTGCCCGGTGTCGAGTTCGTCTCCAGCGCCGAGCCCGAAGAACCGCTGCCCGATGGAGCGCCCCTATGATCGGTGATCTGGATATCAGCGGCATTTTCCTGCCGACCCTGCTGGTGCTGATGGGCATCACTTACGTGCTGTTTTTGTTGGTGCATGGCGTGCTGCAACGCCTGCACTTTTACCGTCTGGTCTGGCACCGGGCATTGTTCAACGTGGCGCTCTACGCCGTGCTGCTGTACGGCGTGGACTCACTCAGTCGATACCTGATGACATGAAAAAACCGTTTCTGACCATCGGTCGCGTGGTTCTGACCCTGCTGATCGTGACTTTTGCCGTTGTCCTCGTCTGGCGCATGGTGATGTATTACATGTTCGCGCCGTGGACCCGCGACGGCCACATTCGCGCCGACATCATCCAGATCGCCCCGGACGTGTCCGGGTTGATCCAGCAGGTCGAGGTAAAGGACAACCAGTTGATCAAGCGTGGCCAGGTGCTGTTCAGCATCGACCAGGATCGCTTCAAACTGGCCCTGCGCCAGGCCAAGGCCGCCGTTGCCGATCGCGAAGAAACCCTCGCCCAGGCCCAGCGTGAAGCCAAGCGTAACCGTGGCCTCGGCAATCTGGTGCCGGCCGAACAGCTGGAAGAAAGCCAGTCGCGCGTCGCCCGTGCACAGTCGGCATTGGCCGAAGCCTTGGTGGCGGTCGACAGTGCGCAGCTCAACCTCGATCGCTCGGTGATCCGCAGCCCGGTCGACGGTTACGTCAACGACCGCGCGCCGCGTCCGCAGGAATTCGTCACCGCCGGGCGCCCGGTGTTGTCGGTGGTCGACAGCAACTCCTTCCACATCGACGGCTATTTTGAAGAAACCAAACTCGACGGCATCCACGTCGGGCAATCGGTGGATATCCGCGTGATCGGTGACCGCGCGCGGTTGCGCGGACATGTCGAAAGTATCGTCGCCGGTATCGAAGACCGCGACCGCACCAGCGGCAGCAACCTGCTGCCCAACGTCAACCCGGCGTTCAGTTGGGTTCGCCTGGCGCAGCGGATTCCGGTGCGCATCGCTTTTGATGAGGTGCCGGCCGACTTCCGCATGATCGCCGGGCGTACCGCCACTGTGTCGATCATCGACGATCAGCATGAGGAGCCGCAGCCATGAGCAGGGCCTGGTTGATCGCCGGGTTGGGCGTGATGCTCTCGGCCTGTCAGATGATCGGCCCGGATTATCAGGTGCCCACTGACGCGGCGGTGCAGCGCAAGGATATTCAGGGTGAGCTGGCAGTCGCCGGCAAACCGGTTGTCTCGGCGCCGGTGCCGACCGACTGGTGGCGGCTGTATAAAGACCCGCGCCTTGATCAACTGGTGCAGCAGGCCATGGCTTCCAATACCGACCTGCGCGTGGCGGCGGCGAACCTGTCGCGGGCACGTGCTCAGGTGGATGAAGCCGAGGCCGCTGGTGGCTGGAGCGGCGGGGTGAAAATGGGCGCGCAACGTTTGCAGGAATCCGGTCAGGCGTTCCTGCTGCCGGAGAAAGTCCCGGTGGCCAACATTGCCGATATCGGCATCAGCGCTTCGTACCAGTTCGACCTGTGGGGCACCTTGCAGCGCGGCATCGAAGCGGCCAAAGCCAATGCCGATGCAACTCAGGCCGCCGCCGACACTGCGCGTATCACCTTGGTGGCGGACGTGGTTCGTGCTTACACCCAGGTCTGCGCAGCCAACGAAGAGCGGGAAATCGCCGAGCACTCTCTCGATCTGCAATCGCAGAGCACCACGCTGATCCAGCGCCTGCGCGATGCCGGGCGGGGCGACGAGACCCAGGTCACCCGCTCGCAGACCCAATTCAAATCCCTGCGCGCCGACTTGCCGCGCTATGAAGCCGCGCGTCAGGCGGGGCTGTTCCGTCTGTCGATGCTGCTGGCCAAACCGGTCGAACAGTTGCCGGCAGGTACCGCCAGTTGCGCCGAGTTGCCGAAGATCGCGCAACTGGTGCCGGTCGGTGACGGCGCTGCGCTGCTCAAGCGCCGCCCGGATATTCGTCAGGCCGAGCGGCGTCTCGCAGCGGCAACCGCCGGCATCGGCATCGCCACCGGTGAGCTGTACCCGGACATCAGCATCGGCGCGACCATCGGCACCGTCGGCATCATTGATGACCTTGGCGATCCGTCGACCAACCGCTGGGGCTTTGGCCCGTCGCTGAGCTGGAAAGTACCGACCAACGGCGCCCGTGCGCGCATTCGTGAAGCCGAGGCCAACACTCAAGGCGCGCTGGCGCATTTCGACGGCGTGGTGCTCAACGCCATCCGCGAGACCCAGACCGGTCTGGCCCAGTACAGCGCGCTGCTGCAACGCCGCGATGCGCTGGCCGAAGCCGAGCAGTCGGCGAAGCTCGCCGCCGAGCAGACGCACCGCTTCTTCCAGGCCGGCCGCGAGTCGTTCCTTGCCGACCTGCAAGCAACCCGCACCTATACCGATGTCACCGCGCAACTGGCCGCCGCCAACACCCAGGTCGCGATGAGCCAGATCGATTTGTTCCTCGCCCTGGGCGGTGGCTGGGAAAGCGGACGAACGAACACCTCGAGCGCCAGCAAACCCTGAGGTCGTTGCTATGCTTTGAAGTGTTGGAGGGGCGCCCCATGCCAAGCGCTCCTGCAATGCACATTGCTCGTGCTGGCCCAGGGGAAACCAATAATGAAAAACCCTTACGCTCTCGGCTTCTGGTGCGCTCTGGTCGCACTGGTGCTGCTCTCGGCCACGTATTTCTACGGGATCATGCTGGCCCACCAGATCGATACGGCGATGATCTTCCTCGACAGCGCCGTTGCGCTGATCGCGGTGATGGCGATCGTCGTCGTCGCGTGGACCTCGATTCAGCTGCAACGGGTCAAGAAGCGCCAGCTCGAACGGGGCAGGATGCTCGTGCTGATCTGGGACACCAAAGTCGCCCTGCGCCGGGTCGAAACGGTGTTCGACCGCTACTTCTGGGGCAGCTACTGGCAGCCCGGGCGAACCTTCGCCGAAGTCATGGGCGAGCTCACCGGCACGCCGCTGGAAAAAAGCCTCGAAGCCCTGAAGAAGCAATGCCTGGAACTCGACAAGCAGATCGCCGATGACGGCTGGCACTGGCTGAACAACGCCCGCGAGCTGTCCGACGTCGCCACGGCCATGGCCCGCGAACGCTATCAGCTGGATTTCTGCGATGTGCGGGCGGATACCACCGGCGGAGCGGTGATCGATCGCGACTTTGAAGTGCTGGTGTATACCTGGACCGCTCGGCTGAAGAGCTTTGATCATCAGCTGGATGAAATCGAGGTTCAGTATTCCTGAAAATCCCAGGATGGGGTTTTTCTACCCTGCTGGCATAATGGCCGCAGACTTTTTTGATGGCTGCAAAACTGATGCAAGGGAATGTAAAGGTTCATCTCGACTACTTGAGCGCTGCGTTGGCCGACGCCTGTAATTTGATGCCTGAGCTTGATCAGGCCTCGCGCGCGCTCACGCTGGACGAAATCATACGCGGCGAGCTGTCCGACCATTGCTGCAAGAAGCTGTACGGGCAGAGACCCAAATCCAGCTCAACTGAGCGCGCGGTCAAGGTCGACGCCGATGAGGGCTGGCCACTACGAGTCATCGTCTGCCCTTTTCTCTTCGGCCTGCGACCGGAGCATGGCCATCCAAGCAGACTGCTGCCTGAATGCATCGCACCACTGTTCTTTTTCGGCCTGTTGCAACGCAACGGCAAGCTCAGCATTGATCCGGAAAACCTGCGACCCGTTGCGCCACGCAACTTCCTTGAGCCAAGTGCCTATCAGGTTACGGTCGGTACCGTGGAAGACGTCGACCGGGTGTATGCCCGGCTACCTCGTCCGACGGACTGGAACAGTCTTGTCTACAACGCCAGAACCTTTTGTCGTGAGGTCTGCGGGCAGGAGTGGGAAAATCTTCAGGTCGATCAGTACGAAAGGCTCAATTACCCGCTGATTCTGCTTGCAACCAGCGCCAATGGTGCAACGCAGCACATCCAGACCTTGCTCGATCATTTGCGTCACGACAGTGATGCCGCGCTGGATCTGCTCGAAACTCTCCTCAACCCTGTCACAGACAAGCCGTTGCTCACGGCCGAGCAGCAGTTGGCAGGTTCGATTGAACATCTGGGGCAAATGGAATGCCGCTATGGGCTGTCGCCATCGCAGCGTGAATCGCTGGTGCACTTTTTTTCCCTGCCGGACGCGGTGACAGCCGTCGATGGCCCTCCGGGTACCGGTAAAACCACGCTGTTGTTGAGCGTCATCGCTTCGCTGTGGATCAAACAGGCGAGGGCGCAAGAGGAGCCGCCGCTGATCGTCGCAACCTCGACGAACAATCAAGCTGTCGTCAACATCCTGGAAGCCTTCGCCAAGGTCAAGGAGCGAGATGGACCATTGACCGGTCGGTGGATCAAAGGGCTTGAGAGTTACGGTCTGTACCTGCCTGCCAAAAGCCGAGAAAACGACATGCACGGCTTCACCGTTCATGCCTTGAAAGGTATGGGCAAGAACTCGGTGCATGACTTTCAGTTGGTGGAAAAGGCCGAAGGTTTTGCGCTGGCCCTTGACCATTTTCTACAGTGCGCCCAAAACGCATTGGGACGCTTACGCGAGCCGTCGCTTGAAGGCGCAACCACCGAGCTTCATGCTCGACTCGAAGCTTGCTGCAGTCGTATCGAACGCGTCACTGAAGATCTGATCGCGCTCAATACGCTGTTCGGCGCAGTGAGTGTCTCGCAGGAAATGGCGGCACACGCACGCTCAGCGCTTGAGGGTTCGATCAACGGCGGCGTGAAAGACCTGCAGAGGGCTGCCGACGCGCTGGTGCAGGTTCAAAAGTTGAAGCTGGCCTGGAAGCTTCACGTAGAGCAGGAAAACATTTTCGTCACGTTCATGGCCTGGTGCGGGCGGAAGTCGCTGCGAAGCCGCCGCGACGATGTCTTCTTTGCTCGGGTCGCCATCGACCACAGCGAAACATTGGGAGCGCAGATCCATCATGTCGGCAGCCGCGAAGCCTTCGATGCGCTATTGGCCAAGCAAGCCGAAGCGCTCTCGAAAAACCACGAGCGGCTACAAACGCAGTTGACGACGACACGCCAGTCGCTCTCGACGCTCAACGAAACAATCGCTCGGCTGGAGAGCTTCGGCGACGCCAATGGGCAGCTTGAAACCGCAGTCATCCAGGACGCACTCGACAAAGGGCTGCGATTTGAAGCGTTCAAATGGGCGACCCATTACTGGGAAGCGCGTTATCTGCTGGAGGTCGAGCAAACGCTTGCGCGTTTTTCCAAAGTAGAGGACACCCTGTCGCCGGAGCGACTCGAGCGCCAATACCGCCGTCTGGCCAAGTTGTTTCCTTGCTCCGTGGTCACCCTTTATTCATTGCCAAACCGGTTCAGTGGCTGGAAAAGCCAGTACCTTCCCTTGCTCGATTGCATCGATCTGTTGATCGTCGACGAAGCCGGCCAGGTCGCCTCCCAGATCGGCGTTCCCGCCTTTGCGCTGGCCAAGCGGGCGATGGTTGTCGGTGACGTCGATCAAATTGCCCCGGTACATGGTTTGCCGTCCTCGATCGATCTGGCCAATGCTCGGCACTTCGGCCTGCTGGGCGATGGCTGGGAGGCGTTTTGCGAATCGGGCAGATCAGCTTCAAAAGGCAATCTGATGCGGGTCGCCCAACAGGCTACGCCTTACACCAAGCATGCCAGGCGTGGTCGTGGCATGTTCCTCAGTGAGCATCGTCGCTGTTGGCGCGAAATCATCGAGATCTGCAATGAGCTGGTTTACAAACAATTGTTGCAGCCTTGCCGCGAAGAAGGCCCTCGCCGCTTCAGTCCCAGTCTGGGCTACGTCCACCTGACGGGGCTGGACCAACGTGTCGGTAAAAGCCGACGCAATCAGGTCGAGGCACAGGTGATTGCTCATTGGTTGCAGGAACATCGAGCAGGCATCGAGGCTTCTTTCGCCGAAGACAAAAAAGCTTTCAAGGATCTGGTGGCGGTCGTCACGCCGTTCGCGGCGCAGACCTCGGCAATTCGTCAGGCGCTGGATCACAGTCTCGGTGCCGGACATGGCATAACGGTAGGCACCGTTCACAGTCTGCAGGGCGCTGAGCGCCGGCTGATTATATTTTCACCGACCTATGGTCTGGATACCGAACCCGGGTCGCCTTTTTTCGACAAGGATGCAGGTTCTCTTTTGAACGTTGCTATCTCTCGGGCACAAGACGCGTTTCTGGTGTTTGGCAACATGAACCTCTTCAACCCGGTCGGAACAACCCCGTCGGCGATTCTCGGCCGGCATTTGTTCAAGGACGAGCGCAATGAACTCAAGGGAATCCCCCTGCAATGGCTGGTGCCGGCCTATAACCCGTATTTCACCGAGCAAATCAGCGATCTGGAAAGTCACAGGCAAACCCTGCGATCAGCCTTCGAAAGCGCCCGAGAGCGTCTGATCATCGTGTCTCCCTATCTTACGAAGGATGCAATCAGGCAGGATCAGGTACCGACGCTGATTCGCGAGGCATGCACCCGTGGCGTCAGCGTCGTGGTCATCAGCAGTCGTGAATTGTGCAGTGCCGAGCCGACAAAAGCGCAAGCTTTCGAAGAGTGTGTCCGGTTGCTTGAAGAGGCCGGAGCGAAGTTCAGAAACACGCAGGTGCGCAGTGTGCACAGCAAGATGCTTCTGGTGGATGACGCATGGCTCGCCGTGGGATCGTTCAACTGGCTTTCCTCGGTGCGTCAGTCATCCAGCGTTTACAGCTATTACGAATCGAGCATCCGCTATGACGGCCAGTCTGCGTCGGCAATGATTCAGGACAGCATGAAGGACCTGCGGCACCTTTTAGGGGCAAAACCGTCTCAGGTTTCGGTATGACCGGCACAGCCGTATGGCCGGATTAAAAAGCCAACCACTCCGAGTGGCGGATGCTAACCTTCCCGTCACTTTTGCACAGTCGAGCCGTGACCCGATCCCGGGTTCAAGGAAGACGACTTCATCCACAGCCACGGAAACCGATCAGGTCATTCATGAATAAATCAGCAGGCGTGCTTCTCGGAATTGTTGTTGCCATTGGCGCGATCAGCGCAGGCGGGGCCTGGTACACCGGGACCAAGATCGAAGGCGTGCTGAACAACGCCGTGACCAACGCCAACAAAGAGTTGCAGACCGCCATGGCCGGCTCCAACGGCACCGCGTCGCTGGAACTGGTGTCGCTGGAACGCCACACCTTCACCAGCACCGCGCACTATCGTCTCAAGGGCGAGGGCGAGATGTTCGGCGATGCGCCGGTCGAGCTGCTGTTCGTCGACCACATCGAACACGGCCCGCTGCCGTTCTCGCGTCTGGTTTCGCTGAAGTGGCTGCCGGTCATGGCCACCAGCAACTACGAGCTGGAAAAGAGCCCGTCCACGGAAAAATGGTTCGCCGCCACCAACGGCGCCGCGCCGCTCAAGGGCGTCACCAACATCGGTTACGACGAATCGACCACCAGCACCCTCAACCTGGTGCCGTTCGAAACTGCGCTGGATGAGCAATCGAGCCTGAAATTTTCCGGTCTGAGCATGGACATCGCCGCCAGCGCCCAGGCGCAGAAAGTCAAGGCCGACGGTTACATGGACAATCTGAAACTGGTCACCGTGTCGGAAGACCAGGCGCCGGTGCAGGTCGAGCTCAACGGTCTGACCCTGGCCAGCAACCTCGCCAAGAGCAGCTACGGCTACTACACCGGGGAAAACACCCTGGAAGTGACCAGCAGCAAAACCACCTTCGGCGCCAAGCCGATGGTGCTGGGCGTGAAGAACTTCGAAATGAAGAACCGCACCGAAGAAAGCGGCAGCAACGCCTCGGGGCGTGCCGACTACAAAATCGGCGAAGTGACGCTCAACGACAAGAAAGTCGGTTCGGCGGCCATGGCCATGAGCCTGAAGAACCTCGACATTCCGTCGACAATGTCGCTGATGCAGATCTACCAGACCAAATTGCAGCCGTACGAAAAAGCTGCCGCCGAGGCCGCTGCGCAGGGGTTGCCGGCACCGGAGCTGAATCTGACCGAAGCGGAAAACGCCCAGGTCAAAGCCGATCTGCAGAAGTTGCTGGCGGCCGGTCCGCAACTGGCGCTGGAGAATCTGTCGTTCAACACCGCCAACGGTGAAAGCCGCGCCAATCTGGTGATCGACCTGACCAAGCCGCAATCGATGGACCTGCCGCCGGATCAACTCGGCAAGCAACTGATCGCGCTGCTCGACCTGAACATTCAGGTGTCCAAGCCGATGCTGGTCGATCTGCTCAGCGTGCAGGCGCAACTCGATGGCCAGACTGACGCCAAAGCCATCGTCGATCAGTCCAAGGAAGCGGCGGACATGTTCGCCGGCATGGCGGTCGGCTCGCAATTGGCTGTCGCCGACGGCACCAACGTGGTGACCAAACTGCATTACGCGGCCAATCAGGTCGAATTCAACGGCCAGAAGATGACCGTCGAGCAGTTCATCGGCTTCCTGATGAGCAAGTTTGCCGGCGTCACCCAAGAGCAATAAGCCCACCGCGCGCCCCTGCAGACGCCCGGCCCCTGTGTAAACAGGCGCCGGGCGTTTTGCTGTACGGGTTTTGTACAGATGGGCCGATTCTGAACAATTATTGCGTTGTGAAAATTCGACTACGCTTGCGTGCAGACTGCCTCACCAAGCTTGGCCGAGGGCTGTCATCGTCGGCCACCGTTACGAATGGGCAAGGAGGGCATTGCGACCCGGCTGGCCATGTAAGGATGCTGACAAATGCCGCGTATTGATGGCCCTGTATTACATCGTGGTTTGCGCCCTTTGTTCCGATTCGCCCTGTGCAGCCAGTTGCTCTGGCCAGTGCTGGCGTTGGCCGACACACCCTACGACGAGATGGTGCGCGATGCCCGCGCCGGGCACTACACGCCTGCGCTGACGGTTTTGCGTCAGGTGCCGCCGGGCCAGGCCAGCGACGGCCAGGTCAGCGATCACCTGCAAATCGCCAGTTGGGCCGGGCTCGATGCCGAAGTGGTCAAGGTCTATGAAACACAAGGTCGCGACCGCGTTCTGCCGGTGCAGGCACTGACCGCCGCCGCGCGGGCCTATCGCAACCTCAAGCGCTGGGATCAGGCCACCCAGGTCTACAACAAGGCGCTGGCGCTGGAGCCGGACAACGCTGACCTGCAACTGGGCCTCGCGCTGACTCAGGCCGATGCCGGCAAGCCCGATCAGGCCGTCACCCGCGCCCAGGCACTGGTCGCCGCCAAACCCGACGATCCGTCACGCCGCCTGGCCTTGGGCTACGCCCTCGGCCGCGCCGGCAAACAATACGATGCGCTGTTTGAATTCGATCAAGCCTTCATCCGCGCCGGCAACAAACCGGAAGTCGCCCGCGAGTACGTGGTCGCGCTGCAAAAGGCCCGTCTGCCTGAACCGGCGCTGCGTCTGGCCAGTCAACGTCCCGGCCTGATTGATCCGGTGACCTTGCGCCGGCTCGAAGGTGATCTCGCCGCCGAACGCGTGCGCCTTGCCGAACTGGCCACCCGCAGCGAAAAGGAACGCTACGTCATTGCCGACCGCGCGCTGGCCGATTACGACAAATTGCTCGCGACCTGGACCCCTGACGCCACTGCCCACGATGACGTGACGCGCTGGCGCATCGACCGCATGGGCGCGCTCAAGGCCCGCGCGCGCACTGCCGACGTCATCAGCGAGTACCAGAAACTGCAAGCCGAAGGCGTGGAGATTCCGACCTATGCACTGCGCTGGGTCGCGGCGTCTTATCTGGATCAACGCGAGCCTGAGATTGCCACCGATCTGTATCGGCAGGTGCTTTCGGCGCCGGACGCCGATGTCGGTGATCGTCTTGAGGACACCACTGCGCTGTACTACTCGCTGCTGGAAAGCGACCGCGCCGACGAAGCACGCAAGGTCGCCGAGGACGCAGCGAAAGCCCAGCGTCCGCGTGTCGAGCTCAAGGGCTTGCCGATCGGCAACCCCAACGACGAATGGATGGATGCCCAGCAACTCGCCGCCCAAGCCGGTACCTACGGTTCCGATCTTCCGCACGGCGAAGAGCGCTTGCAGACGCTGGTCGATCAGGCACCGGGCAACCTTGGCTTGCGTCTGGCCCAGGCCGATCTCTACCTCGCCCGCCAGATGCCGCGCCGCGCGGAAAGCCAGCTCAAGGAAACCGAGAGCATGGCCCCGCGCGATGCCGGCCTGGAAGTCGCTCAGGCGCGCACCGCGATGGAGTTGCAGGAGTGGCGGCAGAACGATGCGCTGGTCGACGACGTGGTTGCGCGCTATCCGGACAACCGCCAGGTGCAGCGCCTGGCTCGCGAACGGGAAGTGCATGACATGGCCGAACTGCGTGTCGAAGCCTACGGCGGCAAGGCCAACGGTGGCGGCAGCGGCGATGCCGGTGCGGTCAGCGGCAGCCGTGATTTCGGTATCCAGAGCACGTTGTACAGCCCACCGATCAATGAAGACTGGCGCGTGTTTGCCGGCGCCGGTTATGCCACCGGTGATTTCGCCGAAGGCACTGGCCACCATCGTTTCCAGCGTGTCGGCCTGGAACGGCGCACCCGTGATATGACCCTCGAAGCCGAGGTGTCGAATCATGATTACGGCTTCGGTGACAAACAGGGCGCACGCCTGGCGATTGCCCGCGACATCAACGATCACTGGCAATACGGCGGCAGCCTCGAATACCTCTCGGCGGAAACGCCGCTGCGCGCGCTCAACAGCGACATCAAGGCCAACGGCGGCAGTGCGTTCCTGCGCTGGCGCGCCAACGAAAGCCGCGAGTGGCGCGTGTCGGTCAGCCCGTCGCACTTCAGCGATGGCAACAACCGCGTCGAAGCCTTGGTGACCGGGCGCGAGGGCATCTACACCGCGCCGAACATTCAGGTCGACGCCGGCCTGGAAGTCGGCACCAGCCACAACTCGAAATCCGACGACGTGCCGTACTTCAACCCCAAGTCGGACTTCAGCGTGATGCCGCTGGTCAACGTCAATCACGTGCTCTACCACCGCTACGAGACTTCCTGGAGCCAGCAATTCCAGGCCGGCGCGGGCACCTATAGCCAGCGCGACCACGGCACCGGCGGCATGGCATTGCTCGGTTATGGCCAACGGTACGCCTGGAACGACGTGTTCGATGTGGGCGGCATGTTCAGTGTGATCAACCGGCCTTACGACGGTGATCGGGAAACTGATCTGCGTCTGCTCGTCGACCTCACTTTCCGCTTCTAGAAGAGTTTGAAGATGCCTTTTATCTCGCGTTTCATCCTTCTGCTGGGAGCGCTGCTGATCAGCGCCTGCGCCCAGCAAGCCCCGGCCTTCGCGCCGCCCTCCGAGCGCCCGGTCGCGGCCAGTGAACAACCGTGGCCAAAAAACCATGTGCTCGGCATTGCCTATCACGACGTCGAAGACCGTGATCCCGATCAGGCCGTGGTGGCGGTGCGCACCGAGCGCATGATCGAGCAACTCGCCTGGCTGCGCGAGAACGGCTACAAACCAGTGACCGTCGACCAGATCATGGCCGCGCGCAAGGGTGGCCCGGAGCTGCCGGCGAGAGCGGTACTGCTCAGTTTCGACGACGGTTATGCCAGCTTCTATACCCGCGTGCTGCCGGTGCTGCGCGCCTACAACTGGCCAGCCTTGCTGGCGCCGGTGGGCACCTGGATCGACACGCCGCTCAATCAACCGGTGGATTTCGCCGGCACGCCGCGTAACCGTGACAACTTCCTGACCTGGCAGCAGATCCGCGAAATTTCCAAGTCCGGTCTGGTAGAGATCGCCGCTCACACCGATGCCAACCACAAAGGCATCCTTGGCAACCCGCAGGGCAACCTGCAACCGGCCGCCGCGACCCGGCGTTATGACCCGGTGACCAAGCGCTATGAATCCGAAGCCGATTTCCAGGCACGCATTCGTACCGACGTGAAGAACATTTCCGAGAAGATCCGCAAGGCCACCGGTTACAAACCACGGGTCTGGGTCTGGCCGTACGGCACCGCCGACGGTACCTCGCTGACCGTGGTCGGTGAGGAGGGCTATGAAATGGCCCTGACCCTGGACGACGGCCTCGACACCCTCGATAACCTGATGAGCGGGCCGCGCTTTCTCGTCGCGTCCGATCCTGACGGCGAGCATTTCGCCAACAGCATCGTTTCGGTGCAGGCCGAAGCGCCGATGCGCGTGGTGCATGTCGATCTCGACAACGTCTACGACCCGGACCCGGCCCAGCAGGACATCAACCTCGGCAAACTGGTGCAGCGCATGGCTGACCTGGGCGCCAGCACGGTGTTTCTGCAAGCCTTCGCCGATCCCAAGGGCGATGGTCTGGTGCATTCGCTGTACTTCCCCAACCGCCACCTGCCGATGCGCGCCGACCTGTTCGACCGCGTCGCTTGGCAACTGCGCACCCGTGCCCACGTGAAGGTCTTTGCGTGGATGCCGGTGCTGAGTTTCGAGCTGGATTCGAAGCTGCCGCGTGTAACCCGCTGGGACCCGAAAACCGCCATCACCTCGGTCGACCCGAAGCAGTACAAACGCCTGTCACCGTTCAATCCCGAAGTGCGCAAGATCATCGGTGAAATCTATGAAGACGTGGCGCGGCTGACCTCGGTCGACGGCATTCTCTACCACGACGATGCGGTGCTTTCGGATTTCGAAGACGCCAGCCCGGATGCTTTGAAGGCCTACGCCGCTCAAGGTCTGCCGGGTTCGATTGCCGCGCTGCGCGACGATCCGGCGGCGATGCAACGCTGGACGCGTTTCAAGAGCCGCTACCTGATCGACTTCACCAACGAACTGACCGCCAAGGTCCGTGCGATTCGCGGCCCGCAAGTGCTGACCGCACGCAACATCTTCGCCGAGCCGATGCTCAATCCTGAAAGCGAAGCGTGGTTCGCGCAGAACCTCGATGACTTCCTCGCCACCTACGACTGGACGGCGCCGATGGCCATGCCATTGATGGAAAAACAGACGCTGGCCGAGTCCGGCCCGTGGCTGGAAGAACTGGTTGCCACGGTGAAGAAACGTCCCGGCGCGCTCAACCGCACCGTGTTCGAATTGCAGGCGCGTGACTGGAACCAGAAGGATCAGGCCGATATCGACGCCGTGCATCTGGCGGACTGGATGGGCCGGCTCAAGCGCCAGGGCGCAACCAGTTTCGGTTACTACCCGGACAACTTCCTCGACAACCTGCCAGACCTGAAAACCGTAAGGCCTGCACTCTCCAACAAATGGAATCCATAACATGCTGGATAGACTGTTAGCCCTGCTTGTTCTGGCGATTGTCCTTGGCGTTCCGCTGGGGCTGATCTTCCTCGTGACCGGCCAGTTCCTGATGTCGTTCGTGTTCTTCTACCCATTGTTCATGTCCGGGTTGTGGATCGCCGGCGGCCTGTATTTCTGGCTGCACTGGGAGCGCCACTGGCCATGGCAGGACGACACGCTGCCGCCGCCGCTGGAAGGCGAGCCGCTGATTTCGATCCTGATTCCTTGCTACAACGAAGGCGATAACGCTGCCGATACCATTTACGCGGCGCTGGCCCAGCACTACCCGAACATCGAAGTCATCGCGATCAACGACGGCTCCAAGGACAACACCGCCGAAGTGCTCGATGCGCTGGCCAAGGAAGATCCGCGACTGCGGGTTCTGCATCTGGCGGAAAACCAGGGCAAGGCTGTGGCTCTGCGCATGGGCGCGATCGCTGCGCGCAGCGAGTATCTGGTGTGCATCGATGGCGACGCCTTGCTGGCGCCGAACACGGCGGCGTACCTGGTCGCGCCGATGCTGGATAACGCACGTCTTGGCGCAGTGACCGGCAACCCGCGGATCCGCACGCGTTCGACCTTGATCGGGCGGGTGCAGGTCGGCGAGTTCTCCTCGATCATCGGGCTGATCAAACGTACGCAACGGGTGTTCGGGCGCATCTTCACCGTCTCCGGCGTGATCGTCGCGTTCCGTCGTACTGCGCTGAACCGGGTCGGCTACTGGAGCCCGGACATGATCACCGAAGACATCGACATCAGCTGGAAGCTGCAACTAGATCACTGGAGCATCTTCTACGAACCGCGTGCGCTGTGCTGGATTCTCATGCCGGAAACCCTCGGCGGCCTGTGGAAGCAGCGTCTGCGCTGGGCCCAGGGCGGCGCCGAAGTGCTGTTCAAGAACATTCGCGGCATCTGGCAGTACCGCCATCGCTACCTGTGGCCGCTGCTGTTCGAATACTGCCTGTCCACCGGTTGGGCGTTCACTTTCCTGCTGTCGGTGATTTTCTGGGGCATGGGCAAGTTCATGGTCATGCCCGACGCGATCGCCGTCGATCACCTGATGCCGCCGGCCTTCACCGGTCTGTTGCTGGCGTTTGTCTGCCTGGTGCAGTTCGCTGTCAGCATCATCATCGATCGGCGCTATGAACCGGGTCTGGGCAAGACCATGTTCTGGGTGGTCTGGTATCCGCTGGTGTTCTGGCTCGTCAGTCTGCTGACCACCCTGGTCAGCTTCCCCAAGGTGTTGTTCAGCCAACACAAAAAACGCGCGCGCTGGGTCAGTCCTGATCGGGGTATCAAACCGCTGGGCGACGACCAGGAGGAAGTCATCAAATGAAAATTATCCGGACTCGCCAACGGCCCTTTCTGGTGGTGATCGACGTGATCCTCACCGTCCTGGCCTGGGTTGGCCTGCTGTTCCTGCTGGTACGCGGGTTATGGCCATTGATCGAAACCAGCGGCGGCCCGCGCATCGATCATTCGGCGTTCGATGCCTTGGGGACTCTGCAGGTTTATATGTGGGTGGCGCTGGTCAACGCGGTGATCCTGATCGGCTGGGCGCGTTACCAGCAACGCAAAAGCCGCAGCTTCGCCCAGCGCCGTTTGCCGTCACCGGTGATTGGCGATGAAGGTCTGAGCAAGAGTTTCAAGCTGTGCGACGAGCGTTTCCAGAAACTGCGCACGCCGGGGGTGATGACCATTCACAACGATCAGGACGGCGACATCAGCCATGTAGAAACGCATTTGTGGCCGCTTCAGCAGCAAGCACTGCCGGCGCCGCTGGCACCTTTGGAGCATCCACGGGTGATCTTTCTGCATGCCGAAGAAGACGACAGTCGCGAGCCGGTGAAACGCCTGACCTGACCTCGTATGGCGCCGGTGTCAGACCTGGATCAGCGTCCAGGCCTCTTTCATCCGCAAAGGTTGCTTCATTCGCTCGGCCAGCAGCGCCATTGCGCGTTGCTTGTCGCAGGCCACCGCCGCAACGACGATGCCGTCTTTTGCAAACAGGCCAATGAACGGCGGCTGTTCCGGCTCACCGCTGAACTCGACCTCGTCCCATTCCTGCGCGTGACCGAGATAGTCGTAGTTCTTGCCAAAGTGGTAGGTCCAGAAAAACGGCACATCCAGATAATGTTCCTCGCCACCGAGCATGTTGGCCGCAGCGATGCGCGCGTGTTGCTGGGCCAGGCGCCAATGCTCAATGCGGGTTGGCTGGCCGTTCAACGGAAACGTGGCGATATCGCCGATGGCCCACAGGCCATCGCTGACGCGCATGCCGTCATCAACACGCAACGATTGGTCTTCTTCCTTGGGCAATGATTCGAAAGGTTCAGTGGCCGGGTGAACGCCGACGCCGGCGAGAACCAGATCCGCTGCCAAGCGCAGACCGTTGTCGAGCAGCACGCCCTCGACCTTGTCCTCGCCAAGGATCTGCGTAGCCTCGTGTTCGCTGATGAACTTCACCCCGTGCTCTTCGTGCAGGGCGCGAATCGCCTTGCCCACGGCCTCGCCGAATTGCTTGGCAAACGGGATTGCATGGCGTGCCAGCACGGTGACGTCGAGGCCGAACTCGCGCAGGGCTGAGGCGCATTCGAGAGCAATAAAACTGTCGCCGATGATCACCGCGCGCTGGCCCGGTTGAGCGGCGTTGATGATCTGTTCAGCCTGGGCTTTCGAACGCAGGACGAAGACGTTGGCCACCTCGGCACCAGGCAGCTTCAACGGATTGGGCGCGCCACCGGTGGCGAGTACAGCGGCGTCGTAGCGCAGGATGCCGCCGTTGTTCAGATGGAGTGCTTTGCCTGGGGCGTCGAGTGAAGTCACTTCGCTTTGTACGCGTTCAATGCGTTGCGCTTGATAGAACGCCTCATCGCGCAGCGGCGGCACTTCTTTCGACGACATCTCCCGCGCGAGGACAAATTTGCTCAACACCGTGCGGTCGTATCCGGCACCCGGTTCGCCATCGACCAGCACGATGCGCCCGCCAAAACCCTTCTCCCGCAATGCCGCCGCGCAAGCCGTGCCCGCCGCCCCGGCGCCGACCACCACAAATGTTCTTGGGTCGTCAGCGGGCGGGGTGTGCGGATCGGGCAGGGGCTGGTCATCGACCCAGACTTCATCGCCGCGCAACTCCAGCGGATAGCGTTTGAGACTGTCCAGTGATGGCGGCTCGCACAGGCCGCCGTCCTCGGCACGGTACGCGGCTTTGTGCCAGGGGCAGATCAACCTGCCGTGACACAACCCCCCCTCGGCCAACGGTGCGCCGGCGTGTGGACACAGGCCCTGAAACGCCCGCAACTCGCCGTTGGCACGCAGCAGGACGATCTTGCAGTCGCCGATTTCGACTTGCAGGCCACGGTCTTGCGGGACATCGGCGAAACGGGCGACACGGTGCAGGGACATTTTCGGCTTCCTCGCAGGCATTTCTCTTGTGAGTTGGCGGCGCCGCGCGAGGTTCAGCCATTTGCTACTGCCAAGGCACGAACGGTACAGCTATAGTTTGCGGGCCGACGACGGCCTCACTGCACAAGGTGCTCCCGGAATGACCCGATTGACCTCTCTCAACCCATGGCTGGCGGCCATCGCCGTGACCCTTTGCATGCAGTTCCCGGCACAGGCCCAGGAGCGCTTCACCCTGAGCATCCCCGGCGTGTCGGATAACCGTCTGTTCACCTCGGCAGCGGCAAGTGACGCACCCGGTTGCGGCGGCAAGAACCAGTCGCCGGCGCTGAGCTGGAACGCCGGCCCGGCCGGAACCCAGAGCTACGCCATTGTCATGCACGACCCGGATGGCCAGAAAGGCCTGGGCGTGGATCACTGGATTCACTACGGCATCAAACCCACCACCCACCAGATCGCGGCCGGCGTCGGTGCCAAATCCGCCCTCGAAGGCGTCGGCGGCACCAACAGCAAAGGCAACACCCATTACATGGGGCCATGCCCGCCAGTGGGCGACAGCGCCCATCACTACATCATCCAGATCTACGCCCTCGACCTCGCCCCGGACGCCCTGCCGGCTGGCCTGACCCGCGCCGAGCTGATGGAAAAAATCAAAGGCCATGTGCTGCGCAACAGCAGCGCGGTGCGGCGTTATCACCGCTGAGGTTCGGCCGCTCACGGGCGGCTGACTGCCCTGATTCCCCAGCCATTTGGCATTGCCCCGCGAAAACGCGCACTATCGAGCCATTGCCAATACGCTGGAGGACACCGTGGCAGCAAAAATCGACCGCATCGCCCAGCTACTCAACTGCCCGGAAAAGGGCGAACAAATGCGGCGTGCAGTAACCGAGACACGTAAGGAATTTCTGCTGAATCAACCGGAAGAGGACCTCGTTGAAGAAGACGAGGTATTTGACGAGGCTGAGGAGGAGGGGGATGACGACGATGAATATGACGAGTTTGACTGGACGACGGAGTGACGGCGTTCCAGCGATCTTGTCATCGCCCACAAAAAAGCCCCGGACCATCACAGTCCGGGGCTTTCTCGTTTGATTCATGGTGCACCAGGCGGGATTCGAACCCACGACCCCTGCCTTCGGAGGGCAGTACTCTATCCAGCTGAGCTACTGGTGC